>NZ_CP016544.1 GCF_001687665.2 Planococcus donghaensis
CTCTACGTCTACTGTGCTATCTTCAGCGGTGATGCTGGAAGCGTCTACTTCTACTACATACTCAGTCATTTCATCGACGACTGTTTTCGGACCGAAAATCCGGATTTCTTCCGTGGATGTGGTCCAGTTGTTAATGCTAATACCTGCTTGAACTTTTCCAGTTGGCTCAATTCTAACAGGCACTGTTTTGCTGTATTCGACAACTTTAACAGTCACTTCAACTTCTTCCGGTTCGATTTCCGCATTTTCCAGTTTCGTCAAATCTTCTGCTAGTACCCGTACACGTGCTGCCGTCGTAAAAGATTCATTGACACCTTGTTCTCCAGAAACCGTTGCTTTTACAAAGCTAATGGCATCAATCATACTTTTAGGACCGGTTACAATAACGGTTTCTGGATTAACCGTCACTTTATCTAAAACAAAGCCTTCTGCGAGCATACGATCATTAATGTCCGGGTCAATTCGAAATTCTTGCGACACCCGTTCTTCAATTACGACGTTTACAAAAGCAGGATCTACTCGAGTTGTTAATTGTTCCGAGACGTTTTCAGTTTGGATGGGGACTTGGTGTTCGCCAAGCGGCAAATTGCGCAAATCCACAAACAACGTAAAATCTTCTAACTGACGTGCCGCTTGAACAATACTAACCGGACCTGTTAAGTGCAAGTCGGCCGTTTTCGGCACGCCACTAACCATCAAGTCATTGTCATGGTATACCTCAATCTCTACGTCTTCAATCACTTCCGACACTCGACTAGTGTCCGTCGACCCCGAGGAATTATCTTCCGCTTGTACAGAGAAGAACAAAAGGAAGGCTAACAACAGCGCCGTAATTCGCAAAAACCAGCGATTATCCATCATTTTATCCATTCTTTTTCCTCCTCCAATTCCACCAAGAAGAAGCGACTTCTTGCTGGGCTACGCCAAACCAAATGCGGCGCAGTTTTACTTCGAAGTCTTCAAGTGATAAATTACGGTGCAAATCACCATTTGCCGTTAAGCTGATGGCCCCAGTTTCTTCTGATACGACAATTGTAATCGCATCGGTTACTTCACTGATGCCAAGAGCGGCACGATGACGTGTTCCGAGCTCTTTGGAAATAAACGGACTTTCAGACAGCGGCAAATAACAAGCGGCTGCTGCAATCCGGTTTTTTTGAACAATTACCGCTCCATCGTGCAACGGTGTATTCGGAATGAATAAATTAATCATCAATTCAGATGTAAGGTCCGAGTTCATCGGAATCCCGTTTCAATGTATTCGCTCAAACCGGTTTCACGCTCAATTGAGACGAGTGCTCCGATTCGGCGTTTTGCCATATAACTGACGGACTTGGACATGGCTTCAATCAGTCGATTGCGTTCCGATTCTTCGTTCAACGTACTGCTTGAGAACAGTTTACCGCGTCCCAGTTGTTCAAGTGCACGACGCAACTCTGGTTGGAATATGATAATGATGGCTAAAAAGCCCCATTCCAATACCTGTTGCATAATCCAACCTAATGTTTCTAGGTTGAGCGCTTGCGTCACGAGGCGTGCAATAATAATGACAAAGATTCCTTTCAGCAATTGAACGGCTTTCGTTCCTTTGATGACCGTTATCAATTTATAAACAACGAACCACACCAATAAAATGTCGATGATATTTCCTAGAAGTCTAAATGGTGTTTGGTCTGTTAAACTTTCCAAAAAAGGCATCTGCAACCCTCGCTTTTCTACATCTGCATATGCATTAAGTATATCATAAGTGAATTAGGCTTGCCTTCATAGAAAAAACCCATCCTTTAGGAGAGGATAGGTTTAATCGGTTGTTTGATTGTCATTTGTTTCAAAAAATAGCGGCAGCATCTTTAAATCCTTCTTTAATCGTAAACCATAGCCATTCAAAAGCTTGATCGATTTCTTCAATTTCTCCGGTAATTACACCGCTTGATGCCATGTACTGACCATTGACAATCGTGACGTCTCCTTGAAGTTCACCTTCTACCCGTAAATCGCCATTGCGTATAGTTAAGTTGCCTACCACGGTTTCCCCTTCAGGGACAATAACCGTTTGTCCTTCTACAACCAAATTCGGTTGTTTCGTAAATGAAAACTGTTGGTCGTCGTTAAAGTTGGTAAACAACGCTGTGCTCATTAATAAACAGAATAACGCGGCAGCAGCAAGCATGGGATGTCTTCTTAACCAGCGCTGAACGCCCGCGCGCTGTCTTTCTTTCGGCAATCGTTCCATTGTCTTTTGGACAAAATCAGACGGAGCCTGTATATGGGATGCACTTTGGACAAATGCAACGGTTTTGCTTAAAGCTTGGTACTGCTCTCTGCAGTCAGGGCAGCTTTCCAAGTGCTCTTTTAACTGTTGTTCCTCGCTTGGATTAAGATCCCCGTCGAGGTAATGATTCATTAACTCTAACACGTTTTCCGGACACGTATTCATCGTGCTCGCCTCCTACAAATTGCTCAATTGCTTACGAAGAGCTTCTCGCCCTCGGTGTATACGCGTCTTTACCGTTCCTAACGGCAAATCCAAAATTTCACTGATTTCCGCAAGTGGCAATTCTTCAATATACTTTAATACAATAGCGGCACGGTACTTATCTGGCAAGCGGCTGATTTCGTACTGTACCCGCTCTTGAACTTCCATCCGCATTAACTCTTCTTCTGGTAGTTCATCCTCATTGGCAATTTTCGAATACATATTCAAGCCTTCCGTCCCGCGCACTTCAGCATCCAAGTGATAATCCGGCTTTTTCTTACGGATTCGATCGATGCATAAATTGGTGGCGATGCGGTATAACCAAGTAGAAAATTTCCGATTCTGATCAAACGTATGAATATTTACATACGCACGCATAAAAGCTTCTTGCGCAATATCTTCTGCTTCCTGCTTGTTACCAAGCATACGAAAGCAAACTTGATACAGCTGATGCTGGTAAAGCTCCACGATTTCGGCGAATGCGTTCTGATCGCCTTTTATTACTTTTGCTATTCGTTTGTTCACTAACGCATCCATGATCTCATTTCCCTCCGCCTATGCGGCTGTACTTTATATACGTATCTCTCTTTAAAAAGTTTCACTTATTTTTTCTTATTCTATCGTATCAGACAATACCCAAATAAATCCAACTAATTTTTTAACGATTTAGATTTGAAAAAGTTGCGACGTATTGTTATTTTTTATAACAAAAATAATAGCTCAAGCGAGTCTAATAAAAAAAGATCGTAGACAACTCCATGGAGTTTTCTACGATCCTTTCACCTAAAAGAACTTATAATAATTTTTCGCCGAACAATGAACCGATCAACGCAACTGCTACATCAGCTGTTTTGTTTTTCTCATCAAGAATCGGGTTTACTTCTACAAATTCAGCAGACGTAATGATGTTTGCATCAAACAACATTTCCATTGCTAAATGGCTTTCACGGTAGCTAATGCCGCCTGGAACGGGTGTCCCAACGCCTGGCGTGTACATTGGATCAATGCCATCAAGATCTAATGATAAGTGAACCGCATCTGTGTTGCGCTCTTCTTTTAAGTACTTAATCGATTCTTCGATTACGGCATGCATGCCCATTTTATCAATTTCGTGCATGCTATAAACGCGAATGCCGTGTTCTTTGATCAATTCACGCTCACCAGGGTCTACTGAACGAGCTCCGATGATGACAATGTTTTCAGGTTTTACTTTTGGTGAATACCCGCGAATGTTCGTCAATTTTTCATGACCATGTCCAAAGCTTGCTGCAAGCGGCATGCCGTGGATGTTACCTGATGGTGACGTATCGCTTGTGTTCATATCTGCATGCGCATCATACCAAATAACGCCTAAGTTTTCGTGACGTTCTGAAATTCCAGCAAGTGTACCAATCGCAATACTGTGATCGCCACCTAATACTAATGGGAAATTTCCAGCTTCTGCTACGTTAAATACTTTATCGCCTAACGCTTCTGTTGCTTTAGTAATCGCTTTCAAATTACGTAAGTTTGTTTCTGTATCTACACTGCCGTCTGTTTGACCAATCAGGATGTCCCCTTCATCTGTAACGCGATGGCCTAACTCTTCGATGCGGTCTACAACACCTGCATAACGGATAGCGCTTGGTCCCATATCAACACCACGACGAGTTTGACCGTGGTCCATTGGAACTCCGATAATAGAAATATTTAATTTATTCATTATTTTATACCCCCTTAGCAAGATAGACTTATTGTAACCGCTAAGGTCTCTTTGGCTCAACTGTACAATTTCACGTATATTTATTCGCTTTTTTCGCCAAATCTTTTTTCACTTTTGGCCACTCTTTATCGATAATGGAATAGACCACTGCATCTCGCGGTTTGCCATTTGACCGAATTCGCTCATTTCGAAGAACTCCTTCTTTAACCGCTCCGATCCGTTCAATCGCCTTCTGCGAGCGCACATTTTCAGCATCTGTCTTAAACTGAACACGAATCATGCCACGTTCTTCAAAACAATAGCTAAGTAACGCACGTTTAACAGATGTATTGACATGCGTCCGCTGTGCTGACAACGCATAAAATGTTGCTCCCATTTCACAGCTTTTATTCGTATCATCAATTGCATATATACGGGTCGTACCGATAACTTCTGCTGTTTCCGGATTTTCCACCGCAAAAATAAGTACATTTGACTGATTCATTCCCGCTTCTAGCCACGCCACCATATCTTCAAAATTTTCGACTTGATTGAGCATATGCTCAAAAATCTTCGGTGTATACAAAGCCCATAACGCTTCAAAATCATCTCTTTTTAATAACCGTAAACGAATGCCATCTGATTCAATAATCATCCCGATCTCTCCTTTTTACGTAAAGTATACCGACTGGATGTGCTCTACAAAATCTTCTTCAAGTGCACCCATTTGTTTTGTTAGAAAATAAGTAGAAACTGCGGGCAGCGGAAACAAATCAAAATGTGCTTCCATTAAGCGACCTTCCACCAATTCGCGCCGCACTATGGATTTGGGCAAAAACGATGTCCCTAGCCCTTCTTGTATAAAGCGTTTCACAATATGTGCTTGTGTCACTTTCATTGTTCGAATTCCAGGCATCTGGAGGCGTAATTTTTCCAATAGCTCTTCCCAAAAAACAGGATGATGATGCGTAAACAAAATCGATTTTCGTAAAGTTTCTTCTATTGAAATGGCTGGTCCTGTTTCATCGTCATAAGCATCTCTTGGCAAAATAAATAACAATGGATCCTCATATACAACAAGCGATTCAATCGTACGACTAATAGACGGTAAAGCAGAAATTCCAGCCGATACTTCTTCTGTTTCAACCAAATCCTCTATAGCTTCTGATTCTTCCACCCGGATGACTAGCTCAACCTCTGGATGTTGTTCTGTAAAAGACCGCAGCACATAAGGCAAAACCGTTTCGGCCATTAACGGGGAAATCGCCAATGTCCATTTCTTTCGGTAGCCTTGAGCAAAAGCGTGCAATTCTTCCACACTGCCATCTAGTTGCTCTAACACTTTCTGTGCTTTTTCTTTAAAATGTCGGCCTTCTTCTGTTAACGATACCCGATTATGACTGCGCTTAAATAAAGAGAGTCCTAAATTTTCTTCCAATAATCGAATATGGACCGTTACACTTGGCTGCGACATCAACAAGCGCTCTGACGTTTTTCTGAAATTCAAGGTTTCTGCCGCATCCACAAACGTTCTCAACCATTGAACTTCCATAACATCCCTCATTTCGATTAATATTTTTAATTGTCTTAATTATATATCTTTAATTTTTATTATCAATCGCTAGGAGTAAACTAAAAGAAAAGGAGGAATTCACATGTTTCAAAAAGGATTAAAAGGCGTAGTAGCTGTTCAAACTGCGATTGCTTCTGTGGACGGGGACTTAGGGGAATTACGCTATCGTGGTGAACTGGTTGAAGCGGTTATCCAAGAGAAATCATTTGAGGAAACAGCTTATTTTCTTTGGTACGGTCAATCACCAAACGTCCAACAACTCGAGCAACTTCAACAACAATTGCTGTTTTACCGAAAACTACCTGAGCATATTGTTCAAATTACAGAGCTTTTGCCAAAAGAAATCTCATTAATGGATGCTATGCGAACATTGGTATCCGCTTATACACATACCAAATTCCAAGCCTTATCTTCTCAAGAACAAGCCATTGCACTTACAGCAGCGTTACCGGTAATGACCGCAGCTTTTTACCGCATTCAAAATGGACAGCAACCCGTTGAACCGAGAGATGATTTAGGACACACCGCTAATTATCTTTGGATGATCAACGAACAACTGCCTTCTGCTGTGCAAACAGAAGCGCTCGAAACGTATTTAAAACTAACGATGGAACATGGCATGAATGCTTCAACGTTTGCGGCACGTGTTACCATTTCAACGGAGTCCGACTTAGTATCCGCCATCACCTCAGCTCTTGGCACCATGAAAGGCCCTCTTCACGGGGGTGCCCCGTCAGGCGTTATCGATTTACTGGATACGATAAAAACGGAAGATCGCATCGCTCCAATTATTGAAGAAAAATTAAATAATGGAGAAAAAATTATGGGCTTTGGTCACCGAGTTTACCGGACAGAAGATCCACGGTCCATCATCCTTCGAAAAAAATGCCTAGCGCTTCAAGGAGAAGATGCGTGGCTCGATTTAGCAGTGACAGCAGAAGCCTATATTGTTAAAAAGCTCAATAAACAAAAGCCTGGTCGGGCACTTTACACCAATGTAGAATTTTATGCAGCAGCGATTATGCGATCTATTGAGATGCCGACTCAATTGTTTACACCCACTTTCAGTGTGGCGCGCATCGTGGGATGGACAGTTCATACAATCGAACAACAAGAAAACAACGTCATCTTCCGTCCACAGTCCGAATACATCGGAACCTAAAAAAAACCCGTATCCAAATGAATGGATACGGGTTTTTTACACATGGATAGTACAAATACACATGGAACAATGGAGCCTAGGGGGCTCGAACCCCTGACCTCGTCACTGCCAGCGACGCGCTCTCCCAGCTGAGCTAAGGCCCCGCGCTGAACAGGCGCAAGGATGTTAAAAGAATGAGCCATGAAGGATTCGAACCTTCGACCCTCTGATTAAAAGTCAGATGCTCTACCAGCTGAGCTAATGGCTCACAATAAAAAATGGCTGGGGTACCTGGATTCGAACCAGGGCATGACGGGATCAAAACCCGTTGCCTTACCGCTTGGCTATACCCCATCGGTACTCATAATAAAACTGGTGGTGGGGGCAGATTCGAACTGCCGAACCCGAAGGAGCGGATTTACAGTCCGCCGCGTTTAGCCACTTCGCTACCCCACCGTATACAGTTATGAAAAGAATGGTGGAGGATGACGGGATCGAACCGCCGACCCTCTGCTTGTAAGGCAGATGCTCTCCCAGCTGAGCTAATCCTCCAAAATGGTGACCCCTACGGGATTCGAACCCGTGTTACCGCCGTGAAAGGGCGGTGTCTTAACCGCTTGACCAAGGGGCCTTGCATAATAAAATCGTTTATTTCATTCCCTATTAGAGAAACCTTGTAAAAACAAAAGCTTCCAACCGGATTCGAACCGGTGACCTCTTCCTTACCATGGAAGCACTCTACCTGCTGAGCTATGGAAGCAAGGTAAAAGAATCATTAGGAATAAAAAATAAACATAGAATAGCCCAGCGACGTCCTACTCTCACAGGGGGAAACCCCCAACTACCATCGGCGCAAAAGAGCTTAACTGCCGTGTTCGGGATGGGAACGGGTGTGGCCTCTTTGCCATCATCACTGGACTATTTGGTTGAGTGCTTGTTCACTCAAAACTGGATAAACGACATTGGAACGGGCAAGTCTTCGTGTACATGGTTTTGGTTAAGTCCTCGATCGATTAGTATTCGTCAGCTGCACATGTCGCCACGCTTCCACCTCGAACCTATCTACCTCATCGTCTTTGAGGGATCTTACTTGCTTGCGCAATGGGAAATCTCATCTTGAGGGGGGCTTCGTGCTTAGATGCTTTCAGCACTTATCCCGGCCACACATAGCTACCCAGCGATGCCCTTGGCAGAACAACTGGTACACCAGCGGTGTGTCCATCCCGGTCCTCTCGTACTAAGGACAGCTCCTCTCAAATTTCCTGCGCCCGCGACGGATAGGGACCGAACTGTCTCACGACGTTCTGAACCCAGCTCGCGTACCGCTTTAATGGGCGAACAGCCCAACCCTTGGGACCGACTACAGCCCCAGGATGCGATGAGCCGACATCGAGGTGCCAAACCTCCCCGTCGATGTGGACTCTTGGGGGAGATAAGCCTGTTATCCCCGGGGTAGCTTTTATCCGTTGAGCGATGGCCCTTCCATGCGGAACCACCGGATCACTAAGCCCGTCTTTCGACCCTGCTCGACATGTACGTCTCGCAGTCAAGCTCCCTTCTGCCTTTACACTCTGCGAATGATTTCCAACCATTCTGAGGGAACCTTTGGGCGCCTCCGTTACTCTTTAGGAGGCGACCGCCCCAGTCAAACTGCCCGCCTGACACTGTCTCCCAAGCCGATCAGGCTTGTGGGTTAGAATTTCAATACAACCAGGGTAGTATCCCACCGACGCCTCCTCCGAAGCTGGCGCTCCGGGCTCTAAGGCTCCTACCTATCCTGTACAAGTTGCACCAAAATTCAATATCAGGCTACAGTAAAGCTCCACGGGGTCTTTCCGTCCTGTCGCGGGTAACCTGCATCTTCACAGGTACTATAATTTCACCGAGTCTCTCGTTGAGACAGTGCCCAGATCGTTACGCCTTTCGTGCGGGTCGGAACTTACCCGACAAGGAATTTCGCTACCTTAGGACCGTTATAGTTACGGCCGCCGTTTACTGGGGCTTCAATTCGCACCTTCGCTTGCGCTAAGCACTCCTCTTAACCTTCCAGCACCGGGCAGGCGTCAGCCCCTATACGTCACCTTACGGTTTTGCAGAGACCTGTGTTTTTGCTAAACAGTCGCCTGGGCCTATTCACTGCGGCTCTCTCGGGCTATACACCCTACCAGAGCACCCCTTCTCCCGAAGTTACGGGGTCATTTTGCCGAGTTCCTTAACGAGAGTTCACTCGCTCACCTTAGAATTCTCTTCTCGCCTACCTGTGTCGGTTTGCGGTACGGGCACCTCCCGCCTCGCTAGAGGCTTTTCTTGGCAGTGTGAAATCAGGGACTCTGAGACTCAGTCTCTTGCCATCACAGCTCAACGTATCAGGAATGGGATTTGCCTCATTCCACGCCTCACTGCTTGGACGTGCACAACCAACGGCACGCTCACCTTATCCTTCTGCGTCCCCCCATTGCTCAAACGGCGGGGAGGTGGTACAGGAATATCAACCTGTTGTCCATCGTCTACGCCTATCGGCCTCGACTTAGGTCCCGACTAACCCTGAGCGGACGAGCCTTCCTCAGGAAACCTTAGGCATTCGGTGGACGGGATTCTCACCCGTCTTTCGTTACTCATACCGGCATTCTCACTTCTAAGCGCTCCACAGTCCTTCCGGTCTGACTTCAACGCCCTTAGAACGCTCTCCTACCACGGATCTCTTACGAGATCCATCCACAGCTTCGGTAATCCGTTTAGCCCCGGTACATTTTCGGCGCAGTGTCACTCGACCAGTGAGCTATTACGCACTCTTTAAATGATGGCTGCTTCTAAGCCAACATCCTGGTTGTCTAAGCAACGCCACATCCTTTTCCACTTAACGGATATTTGGGGACCTTAGCTGGTGGTCTGGGCTGTTTCCCTCTTGACTACGGATCTTATCACTCGCAGTCTGACTCCCAAGCATAAATCACTGGCATTCGGAGTTTGTCTGAATTCGGTAACCCGGGATGGGCCCCTAGTCCAAACAGTGCTCTACCTCCAGGATTCTCTATCTTGAGGCTAGCCCTAAAGCTATTTCGGAGAGAACCAGCTATCTCCAGGTTCGATTGGAATTTCTCCGCTACCCACACCTCATCCCCGCACTTTTCAACGTGCGTGGGTTCGGGCCTCCAGTAAGTGTTACCTTACCTTCACCCTGGACATGGGTAGATCACCTGGTTTCGGGTCTACAACTGCATACTCTGTCGCCCTATTCAGACTCGCTTTCGCTGCGGCTCCGCCTTCTCAGCTTAACCTTGCATGCAATCGTAACTCGCCGGTTCATTCTACAAAAGGCACGCCATCACCCATTAACGGGCTTTGACTACTTGTAGGCACACGGTTTCAGGATCTATTTCACTCCCCTTCCGGGGTGCTTTTCACCTTTCCCTCACGGTACTGGTTCACTATCGGTCACTAGGAAGTATTTAGCCTTGGGAGATGGTCCTCCCAGATTCCGACGGAATTTCACGTGTTCCGCCGTACTCAGGATCCACTCTGGAGGGGCAAGGTTTTCGGCTACGGGGCTGTTACCCACTGCGGCGGACCGTTCCAGGTCGCTTCGCCTAATCCTACCTTTTGTAACTCCGTATAGAGTGTCCTACAACCCCAAGAGGCAAGCCTCTTGGTTTGGGCTGATCCCGTTTCGCTCGCCGCTACTCAGGGAATCGCATTTGCTTTCTCTTCCTCCAGGTACTTAGATGTTTCAGTTCCCTGGGTCTGCCTTCTCATGTGCTATAGATTCACACATGGATACTACTCGATTAAAAGTAGTGGGTTCCCCCATTCGGAAATCTCCGGATCACAGCTCACTTACAGCTCCCCGAAGCATATCGGTGTTAGTGCCGTCCTTCTTCGGCTCCTAGTGCCAAGGCATCCACCGTGCGCCCTTTCTAACTTAACCAATGGTTAATTAAAAAGTTGTGACTAAAAGTCACGCGTACTTGAATTTCTTGCATTTGTTTCAATGTCGTTTTATCCAGTTTTCAAAGAACAAGTTGTTGAAAGTCACAAAAAAAGGCGTTGCCGCCTGAAGGTGAACCTTCAAAACTGAACGCAAAACGTCAACCCCGGAGCGCTAGGCGCCCGGTTCCGAATTTATCCTTAGAAAGGAGGTGATCCAGCCGCACCTTCCGATACGGCTACCTTGTTACGACTTCACCCCAATCATCTGTCCCACCTTCGGCGGCTGGCTCCACAAGGGTTACCTCACCGACTTCGGGTGTTACAAACTCTCGTGGTGTGACGGGCGGTGTGTACAAGGCCCGGGAACGTATTCACCGTGGCATGCTGATCCACGATTACTAGCGATTCCGGCTTCATGCAGGCGAGTTGCAGCCTACAATCCGAACTGAGAACGGTTTTATGGGATTGGCTCCCCCTCGCGGGTTGGCAACCCTTTGTACCGTCCATTGTAGCACGTGTGTAGCCCAGGTCATAAGGGGCATGATGATTTGACGTCATCCCCACCTTCCTCCGGTTTGTCACCGGCAGTCACCTTAGAGTGCCCAACTAAATGCTGGCAACTAAGATCAAGGGTTGCGCTCGTTGCGGGACTTAACCCAACATCTCACGACACGAGCTGACGACAACCATGCACCACCTGTCACCACTGTCCCCGAAGGGAAAAGCGTATCTCTACACCGGGCAGTGGGATGTCAAGACCTGGTAAGGTTCTTCGCGTTGCTTCGAATTAAACCACATGCTCCACCGCTTGTGCGGGCCCCCGTCAATTCCTTTGAGTTTCAGCCTTGCGGCCGTACTCCCCAGGCGGAGTGCTTAATGCGTTAGCTGCAGCACTAAGGGGCGGAAACCCCCTAACACTTAGCACTCATCGTTTACGGCGTGGACTACCAGGGTATCTAATCCTGTTTGCTCCCCACGCTTTCGCGCCTCAGCGTCAGTTACAGACCAGAAAGTCGCCTTCGCCACTGGTGTTCCTCACATCTCTACGCATTTCACCGCTACACATGGAATTCCACTTTCCTCTTCTGCACTCAAGTCCCCAGTTTCCAATGACCCTCCACGGTTGAGCCGTGGGCTTTCACATCAGACTTAAAGGACCGCCTGCGCGCGCTTTACGCCCAATAATTCCGGACAACGCTTGCCACCTACGTATTACCGCGGCTGCTGGCACGTAGTTAGCCGTGGCTTTCTGGTGAGGTACCGTCAAGGTACCAGTAGTTAGTTGGTACTTGTTCTTCCCTCACAACAGAGTTTTACGATCCGAAAACCTTCGTCACTCACGCGGCGTTGCTCCGTCAGACTTTCGTCCATTGCGGAAGATTCCCTACTGCTGCCTCCCGTAGGAGTCTGGGCCGTGTCTCAGTCCCAGTGTGGCCGATCACTCTCAGGTCGGCTACGCATCGTCGCCTTGGTAGGCCATTACCCCACCAACTAGCTAATGCGCCGCGGGCCCATCCTGCAGTGACAGCCGAAACCGTCTTTCCGTGCAGCCTCAGGAGAGGCCGCAAACTATTCGGTATTAGCACCGGTTTCCCGGAGTTATCCCGATCTGCAGGGCAGGTTGCCCACGTGTTACTCACCCGTCCGCCGCTAAACCAGAAGGAGCAAGCTCCTCTGGTTCCGCTCGACTTGCATGTATTAGGCACGCCGCCAGCGTTCGTCCTGAGCCAGGATCAAACTCTCCATTATAGAGTAGTGTTGATTGCTCAATACTGCTGGCGTATCGCCGTCCGAAGACGCACGATTCGCTTTGATCTGCATAATGCTGATCAGTAAGTTTTGCGCGGGCCGTTTTGCGCGGCCGTTGCTGTTTGTTGACGTTTTGCTGTTCAGTTTTCAAGGTTTCAGTTTGTTTCATTTTGTTTGCCGCGCTCATTGGCGACTCAACTAATATACCATGCTGATATATCAGAGTCAACACTTTATGCAAATAATCTTTGATTTTATAAAAAAAGTCTATTTTAAAATAAGAATTCCTAACTTTATATTCCACTTTAAATAGAGATAGCTATCTATCGACGAGTGCTTGAAACCTTGCTACGACTTGATTTTCTTATCTTATTTACTTCCTGTTATTTTTCATATGACACCATAGAAAAATGCTAATTTATTATCGGGAATTTTTTATCCTAAACTCAACTTTAACTATCCATCCAACTAATAAAACAGTCAGCCTTCAACTGTAGCGTTTCTTCGATAAGCGCTTTGTAAATGATTTAACAAAATTAATATTACGATTTCAACTCTAGAGCTCTACTTTCAAAAACGTTTTTCTATAAATTCCTTTTTCACTGGATCAGCTAGGTAAACTAAGCCTTCCTAAACAAATGATTGTTTTCATTATCCGCTTATTAGAATAGTAAGGGTTCGAAAAAAATTCACGAATAAAAAATCGCGGCTCTCTTTTATCGCAGCTCTACAAATTTCTTCCGAACAGGCTCGGTTGCTCCAAAATATTGACGCTCTATTCATCAATCAGCTACTTTGCTCTTAAGCTCAGAAAAGTTTACGCGACCCTTGCTTCTAGATGCAACGCGCTAGTCAACGCGTAATAAAGTTCTCCATAACAAAAACCCCTTGATTTAATCAAGGGGTTTAAACTTATTCTCCATCTTTTTCTGGCGTTTCTTCTATAGAACTAACTTGATCGTCTACAACACTTTCGTTTGCTTCAGAATTTTCGTTGATTGTTGTTTCAGCATTATCTTCTTCGCCTTCTTCTAACTCTTCCGGCACGTCGATATCCTTTTTAACTTTAGCTACAGTCGCTACTACCTCGTCGTCACCTAATCGAATTAAACGAACGCCTTGGGTGCTTCTACCTGTAGTTGAAATATCGTTAACATCCATACGAATTAAAATACCATTAACCGTGATTAGCATGATATCTTCTGTGCCGTTAACAGTCCGCACCGCAACAAGTGGTCCGTTTTTGTCTGTAATCTGACACGTCTTGATTCCCATACCACCACGAGATTGAACACGGTACTCAGATTCTTTCGTCTGCTTACCATATCCTTTCTCCGTAATAACCAATACATTGTCGTTAGGATCCAAAATCTCCATACCGACTACTGCGTCGCCTTCACGAAGACGAATGCC